>NZ_JAHRXJ010000003.1 GCF_019104765.1 Synechococcus sp. HK05
CTACATCACCGAGTGTCTCGGCTTTCAGTTCCGCGTGGCCTCTCGGCCACCCGTTGAACCTACAACACCGATTGCTCGGGGTTTTCGGTTCCTGCGGCGTTCGCCTCTCGGCTCCCGCGCAGTCCAAAACCATAACACCTGTGGCCGCTTGCCTGTCAAGTGGACGACACCAGCGCGTCAGCCCAGGGCTTGAACGTGGCCAGCGTTTCGGCATCGCGGGCCGCCAGCACTGGGAAGTTGGCCTGCGATAAATCCTCACCGGCCTGGAGCTGAGCGGGATCACGCACGAGCCAACGCATCGGGCAGTTCAGCTCCTGCAACACCAGCCAGGCTGCCGCCAGATCCCAGATCTTGGGTGTGGCCTCGAGCGCTGAGATGGTTTGCCCCATGCCCACGCTCACCAGATTGAGACTGGCCACCCCCAGTAAGCGGATCTTTCCGGGGAAGCGCTGGTTGGGCAGCTTCTGCAACACGCCGATCGAGCGGCTGCAGAGGGAGGCACAGCCGGCCACCTGGTTCCGGGCCGCCGGGGGATTCAACTTGTTGTGCTTCCGCCAGGCCCCACCCCCTCGGATCGCCACGATGCGCTGACGCAGCGGTGGAACATCGAGCACAGCCAGCACCGGCACGCCACCTTCAAAGCGCGCCAGTGAGATGGCCCAATAGGGAATGCCGGCCGCGAAGTTGGTGGTGCCATCGAGCGGATCCACCACCCAGTAGGCCGCACTGGTCGGTACGCATTGGCTGCCTTCCTCACTCAACACCCCTTCACCGGGGTAGAGCTGAGCCAAGCCTTCCACCAGGGCCGCATCACTCCAACGGTCGCAGGCGGTGATCAGGCTGCCGTCGGCTTTGGCTTCGGAATCGAGCTGACCAAAATCCTGGCGTTGGCGCTCGGCCACCCGATCCAGCAACAGGCCAAGGGCGTCGAGCCCCTCGGGCATGCAAATGGGCGAAGCGGTCATCCGAGCTCCATGGCAAGAACGCGATCAAGGCTGCGGCCGGTGTCGTCGCGGAACTGACGCAGATTCACGCGGCTGAGCAGCACCAGCGCCAACACGGCGATGGCCGCCTCCACAACAAACACCGCGGCATAGGCGGGAAACGCCTGATCAGAAGGGCTGAACGAGCGCGCCAAATCAAGCAGACCGCCCCCGAGCACCTTGCCGGCCGCGCGGGAATAGGCCTGCGCCAAGCCCCACACCCCCACGAAGGTGCCAGCCACTTCCGGCAGGGTGAGATCCAGCATCAACACCAGCGTGGCATTGGTACCGATCCCCGTGGCCAAACCAAACAGAAAAAGCACCAGCTTGAGCAGCTGAGGCTCTGCGCTCACACCCACCACGGTGAGCAGCAGCAACGAGACCAGGATCAACTGACAACCCAGGCGAGCACAGGCAAATTTGCCCAAGCGGGGCACCAGCCAGAGCCCAGCCAGCAGCAAGCCCACCAGCGTGCCGATCCCCCACACCGCACTGAGGGAGGCTGTGGCTGCAATCGGCAGGCCAAACACCTCAGCGCCGTAGCTCTCCAGGATCGGGTCCTGCAGAAACACCGCCAGGGTGAAGGCCAGCAGGAAGCAGAAAAACACCAACACCTGTCGGCTGGAGGTGATCAGCCGCCAAGCGAGGCCCAGGGTGATGGCATCGTCGCGATCGGCGGCCCGGCTCAGCTGCTGCCGGCGCCCAGGCATTTCAATCCCCCAGGTGGCAACCAGGGTGAGGGCGAACACCACCAGAGCAACCCGGCCCATAAAGGTGAACAGGACCGCTTCCAGCTGCCCGGGATCGGTCACGCCGTCGAGCCCCTTCAGGCAGATCGAGCTGGCGATGGCTCCCACCACGATTCCCACGGTGAGCAAACACCAGATCAGGCCCACCGCCCGGGGGCGCTCCTGTTCGGTGGTGCTGTCGATCACAAGGGCCAGATAGGGGGTCGTCGCCAACGACACCGCAAGCCCGTAGCAGGCGGTGAGGCCGCAGAGAGCCGCCACCCCGAGGCCAATGCCCCAGGCCGCACCAGCCTCCAAGGCTGAATGCAAGCGAAAGATCAGCGGAATCAGGAGCACCGCCAGGCTGCAAAACAGCGCTGCACCGATCCAGATGTAGGGCGTGCGGTGCCGGCCCGCCAGAGGATGCGCATCCGACACCTGGCCAAACAGGATGCGGGAGGGCGCCACCAGCTGCTCAAACGCAAGGGCACCGCCCACCAGCAACCCAGGGAACCCCAACTCGGTGAGCATCACCCGGTTGAGTAGCCCCACAAAAATCACGGCGAGGCAGCCCACGCAGCCTTGAAACAGGCCCAGCCGCAGCAGACGAGGAAGAGGAAGTGACAGCTGTGAGCCTTCAGCTGACCACTGACGTTAGGACGGCTTGACCGTCAAGAGGCAGGCTGAGCGGCAGCCGCAACCTGACAGGCCGGCTGCAGCGGCTCGGGTGGCACCGGCACGTTCTCCAGATCGTCGAGCACCTGCTTCGTGGCACCCAGGCTGGGGGGCTGACAGACCGCCACCTGATCGAGGCCAGTGCGGCGACGCAGCAGTGCCAGGTTGTTGTTGTACTCAGCCAGGGCATTGGCATAGCGAACCTCCGCCTGGGTGAGGTCGCGCTGGTTGTCCACCACTTCGCGCTGGGTGCTTACACCGGCTTGGAAGCGCAGGCGCGCCAGACGCAGCGACTCTCGTGAGGAGATAACTTCACGAGAGGTGGTCTGGATGTTTCGATTGGCCTGACGCAGTTGATAGAAACTTTCTTCAACTTCGAAGCGCAGTTCGTCGCGCGTTTGAGCGAAGCGGAAGCTGTTTTCCTGAGCTTGCTGCTTGGCGCGGCGGTATTGCGCACGAGCAGCTCCGCCATCAAAAATATTCCACGTTGCCTGCAAGCCTACTGCGTTTTCGACAGCCCAGCCACTACTGCCAGGTAAATCGACCAAAACCTGTTCATTGCCCTGAAAGCGGAAACCGCTGAGATTATTGAAGATGGAGAGAAAAGGCTGCACGGCGCCGAGCGCACTGTTGGCCTGGCTATTGGCCGCAGAGATGTCGAGAAGGGCATTATCAAGCTCCTCTCGAAAGGCGTAGGCAGCGATCACGCTCTCCTGAAGAGAAGCGGTCCATACGCCAAGGGGTCTTAGCTGTTCTTTAGCCGTGGGACTCACATTCTGGGGAAGGTCGAGCAGCCGGGCGAGCCTGCGGCGAGCAATGGACTGATCGGCCAAGGAGTCAGTGAGAAGCTGCTGATCGCGAGCAAGCTGTGTTTCGGCTTCCAACACCTCGAGTTTTGTAGCCACACCAGCCTGGAAGCGTGCGCGGGCATCACGAAGGCTTACTAACGATGCCCGCACCGACTCCTGACCAATTCGAACCTTGTCGTCGGAGAGCTGGAGCAGGAAATAAAATTGCGCAGCTTGTAGGCGGAGCTCACGCAAACCGATGAGGTATTGATTCTTAAACTGTTCAAACTGATCGCGAGCGGCAGCAATCTGGGGAACCCGCTGAGGGTTAATCAATGCCCACTCAGCAGAAAGCTGGGCGCCCATGGCCCAGCGGCTTGAAAAGGTGTAGCTCTTCTGAGTTGTGGTCTCACCGGTGAATTGATTCGTCGTTGGCGAGATGGTGCGCTGATTCCCACCGGTGTAGCCCGGCAGATTCTGAGCGCTAATACCAACCGTGGGGTACCAGGCTGCAATCTGTGTACGCAACTGGCTCTGAGCCTGATCTACCTGGCTGGCGATTGCCTTGAGGTTGGGGTTATTAACTTCAGCCAGATTTTCTACATCTTTCAGCGAGAGCGGTCGCAATTCGGCGATGCGCACCTGATCAGGCTTGTTTGGTAGAGCCAGGGTGGCGGGTGCGGCCAGGTTTTGCAGGCTGGGGTCGAGCTTGGTGGCCGCGGGTGCCAGCACACTGGCGTCCGACTTGGGGCGTGCCCCCTTCACCTGCGGTGCCAGAGGCAGAGGCTCCTGAACACTGGCCGTTGGCTGCTCTTGCGCAAAGCCGGTGCTCGAGAGTGCCAGCAGACCGGAGCCAGCTGCAGCGAGCCAGGTCTGGAAGGATCGCGTCACCGAAAAACTCTGCCCGTATAAAAGTCGTCCCGGCGAGCTTAGTCAGTTCAGGTGGCGATGCCCAGACAGGCGGCCACGATCTCATCTGCACCTCCCACCAGCTGCACGGGCACCGGCAGCTGGGCTGCAACTGCCTCGAGGGTTTGGTCGTCGAGAAACACCGGCTCCCCTTGCCGCAGCATCACAGCAGGCAGCAGCAGTTCCTCACCCAGATCGCGGCCCGCGAGTCCCTCCAGGAGGTCGGACCCTGTCAGCAGGCCTGTCACCACTTGGTCCTGCCCCCAGTAAGGGCTCGGCAGGCCATGCAACAACACATCCAACCCCTCCACCGCATTCAGCCGATCCACAGCAGGTTGCAGCGCTTCCGCCACCAGCAAGCCCACCACCCAGCTCACCCGCCGCGGCTGTGGCAGAGCGGCGGGAAGGGAGGCGGTGGCCTCATCCATCGCTTCGAGAAAGGCGCGGATGCTGCCCACACCGTTGCCTTCCTGCGGCAAATCCTCGTAATCGTCGCGAGGGGGCAGCGGATAGCCCGCCATCAGATACCACTCATCGGAGAGCCAGGCGAAGCGACTGCCGAGCTCCCCCTGGAAACGCTGCTGCAGCGGCTCCACCTGGGCGATCACCCGCTGGGCGCAAGTGCGATCCACCGGCATCAGCCCATCCCCCTCGGGCCGGTAGCGGGTTAAGCCCACGGGCACCACCGCAGCTGACAGCACCGCCGGCCACTCACCGGCGGCGAAGCTCGCTAGGTCCGTGAGCGTGCGCTCCAGGGCATCGCCATCGTTGAGCCCAGGGCACACCACCACCTGGGCATGGATCTGCAACTCCCGTTGCTGGAACCAGGCCAACTGCTCCATCAGCAGGGCGGCCCTGGGATTCACCAACAACTTCGAGCGCAGCTCCGGTTCGGTGGCGTGCACCGACACAAACAGGGGGGAGAGCCGCTGCTCCTCAATGCGCTGCCAGTCAGCGGCGGTGAGGTTGGTGAGGGTGAGATAGGAGCCGTAAAGGAAGCTGAGGCGGTAGTCGTCGTCTTTGAGATAGAGGCTGCGGCGATGGCCAGGGGGCTGCTGATCGATGAAGCAGAACGGGCAATGGTTGTTGCACTGCCTGAGGCCATCAAACAGGGCCTCGCTGAAGGCCAAACCCAGCCCCTCATCGGCATCCTTCTCCAGCTCCACCACGTGCACGGTGCCGTCTGGGTCCTGCACTTCAAGGGTGAGGTCTTCGGCGCAGACCAAAAACTGCAGATCAATCAGATCACGGGGGCGAACGCCATTCACGCTCAGCAACCGATCACCGGGCTGGATGCCCAGCTCGTCGCCGATCGATTCCGGCTCCACCGCATCCACCAACGCTGGCTGCGGCAGCCGCATGTGCTCCGCATCCACCAGGGGAACACCGGCCGAGGGTTCCTTCCACACAGGCGCTGCCCGTTTGTGCTTGCTGCACCCAGTGTGAGCGCTCAGCCCGCCAGGCGACCAACCCAGAGCAGCAGCCCAACGCCGAAAAAGAGTCGGTAGCCCACAAACCACCAGGTGCTGTGGTGCTGCAGAAAGCGCAACAGCCAGGCAATCGCTAGCCACGACACCACCGCTGAGGTGGCAATGCCCACCAGCAGAGGCAGCACCCCACCAGCGAGGGGCTGGCTGAAGGCGTCTTTGAGCTCCACCAGGCCGGCCAGGGTGATCGCCGGAATCCCCAACAAAAACGAAAAGCGGGCGGCATCGGCGCGCTGCCAGCCATCCAACAGCGCTGCCGTGAGGGTGCTGCCGGAGCGGGAGACCCCCGGAATCAAGGCCAGGGCCTGCGCCAGGCCCACCCACACGCCATCGCGTACAGCCACCTGCTCCAGCACACGGCGGCGGCGGCCCACGCGCTCCGCCAAGGCCAGCAACAGCGCCATCACGATCGACACCAGCGCAATCGAGGTGAGGCTGCGCAGGGGCGACTGGTCAAAGTTGGGCACGCAGAGCTTGATCGCCAGGCCCGCCACCAGGATCGGGAGCGTGCCCAACGCGATCGCCAAGCCGAGCCGGGCTTGGGGATCGTCCCAACGGCGCTGGCGCAAGCCCTGGCTCACGCCGGCCAGCACCTGGCGCAGGTCGTCGCGGAAAAAACCCACCACAGCAAGGATGCTGCCGAGCTGGATCACCGCGGTCACCGCCACACCCGGATCACCCCAGCCCAGCAGCACCGGCACAACCTTCAGATGGGCGGTACTGCTGATCGGCAGGAATTCCGTGAGCCCTTGCACCACGCCCAAGACGAAAAAGCGCCAGCAGGCTTGAAGCACCCCGAACGGGTCCGTCGGGGGCATGGCAGCGAACACCGCAAGAGAGGCAGCACTTCGGCGACCCTATGGCGCCAAGGCGGCACTGACCAGCAACGGGAACACCAGAGGCGTCCTTTAAGGTTGCACAACTTTCTTCACACACCGGTGATCGGGGTTCCGCCCAACCTCACGGTGGCCGCGATGCCCCCCAACGCCCGCCTGGCCTCGAGCCGCGAGCAGGCCAGCGTTGGAATTGGAATCAGCCTGGCGGGTGCTCTTCTGGTAGCCCTGCCCGTGTTCCTGCAGGCTCCCTGGGTGCGGTTGGCCCCCTTCAGCGCCGCCCTGTTCACCGCTCCGCTCCTCGTGCTTGGCCTGGTGCTGGCGGAGCACACCAACCCCAACGTGAGCCGCGCCGGCACGCTTCTGGTGGGGTTCAGCGGCAGCTGGCTGGGGGGCTGCTTGTTCTGGGGCTGGTGCCGGCTGCATCCGCTCTGGCACCTGCCGATCGAAGCCTTTGCCTTTCCGTTGGCTCTGGGCGGGCTGAAGACCCGCTGGCGCCTGGCGGCCAGTTTTTATCTCGCCTCGCTGCTGGGCACCGCCTGCACCGACGGCGTGATGGCGATCACGGGCGTGATGCGCCACTGGACCGAGGTGCTGCTCGCCCCCACCCACCAGGCGCCTCTCCAGTTGCAGATGGCCGCACTGGAAGTGATGCAGCCCATGCCACTGGCGGTCACGCTGCTGGCCGGTGCCCTACTGCTGGGCCTCTGCCGGCGCTTTTGGCAGCATCCAGATCCCGCCTGGCGACTGGCGGCGTCAGCGATGGCCACCACCCTGGCGGTGGACGGTCTGTTTCTGGCGGCTGCCCTCTGGGCACCGCAGCTGAGCGGCCTGATCTGAAGAACTGCAAAAGCCTGTCCGCCGCGCTTCAACGGGCAGGCATCTCACCTGTAGCTTTGCAAAGCTGCTTGGCAGTCCCTGTGATTCCCGTTCAGACGGAGACTTCGATGAAACGGCTGGTTTCGTGGCTCATGAGTGGCGTGCTGCTGGCCAGCCTGCTCTTCGGCCTGGTGATGGCACCCACAGCCCAGGCCGCCGATCTCAGCAACGTTGCCGACGAGAAAATCGCCGAGCGCGGCGACAAGGTGGACCTGAACAACTGCTCGGTGCGCCGCTTCCAGGCCTTCCCTGGCATGTATCCCACCCTCGCCGGCAAGATCGTGCTGGGCGGGCCCTACAACAGTGTTGACGATCTGTTCAACCTGGATCTCACCGATCGCCAGAAGGAACTGGTGGAGAAGTACAAGAACAACTTCACGGTGACCCCGGCTTCCATCGCCCTTAACGAAGGTTTCGACCGCATCAACGACGGTCAGTACCGCTGATGGCGTCGACGTTGAACGTCGAGCTGTAAATTCCCTCATCGGTTCAAGCCGTCGGGCCATCCCGGCGGCTTTTTTTGTTGCCCTTCACGCTTCGGGCTCCGTGGTTCAGCTGCCCTCCAACTGGGATGTGATCGTGGTGGGCGGGGGCGCCGCAGGGCTGATGGCGGCCCTGGAGCTGCCGGCGGAGCTGCGGGTGCTGCTGCTCAGCAAAGACCATGCCCCCCGCTCTTCCAGCCGCTGGGCCCAGGGGGGCATCGCGGCCGTCACCAATGCCGACGACAGCTTCACCAGCCATCGCGACGACACCCTGAACGCCGGAGGCGGCCTGTGTGATCCACCCGCGGTGGAGCTGCTGGTGCGGGAGGCCCCAGCCTGCGTGGAGAGGCTGCTGGAACTGGGGATGGACTTCGATCGCCATCACGGCACACTGAGCACAACCCTGGAGGCAGCCCACAGCCACAGGCGCGTGCTGCACGCCCAGGACCGCACCGGTGGCGCCCTGGTGGATGCCCTGGAACGCCGGGTGCTGCAGCGCCCGGGGCTGGTGCGCCTGCAGGGGGCCCTGGCCCTGCAGCTCTGGATCGATGCCGGCCGCTGCTGCGGCCTGCAGATGCTGCATGCGGGCAGCCTGCGCTGGCTGCAGGCCGGGGCCGTGGTGCTGGCCACCGGCGGCGGCGGCCACCTCTACGCGAACACCACCAACCCATCCCAGGCCAGCGGCGACGGCATCGCCATGGCCTGGCAGGCCGGAGCGGCAATCCGCGATCTGGAGTTTGTGCAGTTCCACCCCACGGCGCTGATGCTGCCGGGGGCGCCCCACTTCCTGATCTCAGAGGCGGTGCGCGGAGAGGGGGCACGCCTGATCGATGGCCATGGCGCCAGTCCGGTGAGCCATCTCCCCCAAGGCGACCTGGCCCCGCGGGATGCGGTGAGCCGCGCCCTGGTGCAGTGCATGCGCGAGCAACACCTGGAGCATGTATGGCTGGATCTGCGTCCGGTGGGCCGGGCCCGGCTTGAGCAGCAGTTCCCCACGATCCTCGGGCGATGCCGGGAACTGGGCCTCGAGCCCACCAGCAGCCCCATCCCGGTCGCACCGGCGGCCCACTACTGGATGGGCGGCGTGCGCACCAACGCAACCGCTGCCACCACCGTGGAGGGGCTCTACGCCGTGGGGGAGGCCGCCAGCACCGGCGTGCATGGGGCCAATCGCCTGGCCAGCAATTCCCTGATGGAGTGCCTGGTGTTTGCCCGTCAGCTGCGGCAGCTCGACTGTGCGCCAGCGCGTGCTCCACAACCCGCCACAGAGCAACCCCTCAGCGGCCTACCGGTGCCCACCGGCGAGCAATTCCGGCAAGTGGAGCGCAGCCTCGGCGAGCTGCGCCAGCTCTGCTGGCAGGTGGCGGGCGTGGAACGACAGGGCCATGCACTGCGGGAGGGCTTGCGTCGGATCCCGGCCCTGCGCGAACCGATCCAAGGCGACCCTTGGCTCCGGGCTTCGGCGGCGTTACCGCAGACCCGAACCTGCGCGCTAGGCACCACAGCCAGCGCCTGGATCAGCCGTGCGCACGACCTGCAGCAACGGCTGGTGGTGACCCAACTCCTCCTGGAGGCGGCCCTGTTTCGACAGGAGAGCCGGGGGGGGCATTTTCGGGTGGATGCCCCATCAGCCCAGCCGTTCTGGCAAAGACACACGCTGCAGCAACGCCATCAGCCGATTCACACCGAGGCCGTGGCCCCGCTCAGTTGAGCGCAGGGCCCTTGTAGCCGATCAGTTCAGCCAACTTGAGCAGCGGCTTCACACCGGAATCGAGGGAACCGTTGATTTCCCAGGTGGGGTAACCCTCAATCTTCTTGGCCTCACACAGCTCCTTCTGGCTGTTGCGGCCATCGGGGGCACACTCGATCACCGTGAGCTTTTCAGTGGCTTCCCGGCCGAACAGTTCCTTCTGGTCGTGGCAGTGAGGGCACCAGTAGGCGGTATACATCTTGGCCCCCTTGGCCGTGAGCTGCTCGGCCAGGGCGATGGTGGCAGCCGTGCTCTCGGCGCGCACAGGCGGGGCCACACCCTTGCCGGTCTCCAGCGCAGGCTGCCCCACGGAGGCCGCCCAGCCCAGCCCGATCACCCCCACCACCAGGGCGGTGATCAAGCCACGGAACAGCAGCTGGCCGCGATCCTCCCAGTCGCCCCCAAACAGGCTGAGCACCAGCAAACCGGTGCTGAGGGCCGCCGAGAGGATGCAGAAGGGGCAGCAATCGCGGATGGCAAAGGCCATCACCCCGATCAGCACAGCGCTGAACACCGTCATCCCGGTACCGAGCAGGGCCATCCCCCACCAGCTCGGTTGCGCCAGCCTCTGCCGGGCCTCTCCCTGCAGCACCAGCGGCACCACGGCCATCAGCAACATGGCGGCGTAGGCCAAAAAGCCAAACAGTGACAGGGGCTGGCCAAACAGGCTTCCCCAATCACTGGAGAGCACCTTCTCGCAGCCGTTGCAGCCGAAAAAGCCCTTGCTGCTGCAGCTCAGCGACGGCAGCACGCCCCACGCTTTCAAGGTGATCGAGCCGGTATCGATCACACCGATGGTGGCCAGCACGGCCATCACCACCCGGATCCATTTGCTGCCGGAGTCGCCGCGGCGCCGCTGGCCGGCTAGGCGCTCGCTGAGGCGAGAGGAGGTCACTCAGGAGAACTCACTGCTGGGCTGATTGTGGCAGGCACAATCGGCATGAGGTGAAGCTGATCGGTAGGGTTGGGGATTGGCCAGCGCGCGGCCCCTACCTTCAATCCGATGAGCCAAAGCACCGCGGCATCCACGGCGGCCCCATCCAGCAAACCCACCGTGGCTTTCGCCCATCTGGGCTGCGAAAAAAACCGGGTGGACACCGAGCACATGCTCGGTTTGCTGGCCCAGGCCGGCTACGGCGTGAGCGCTGATGAAACCGACGCCAACGTGGTGGTGGTGAACACCTGCAGCTTCATCCAAGACGCCCGCGAGGAATCGGTGCGCACCCTGGTGGAGCTGGCCGAACAGGGCAAGGAGCTGATCATTGCCGGCTGCCTGGCCCAGCACTTTCAAGACGAATTGCTCGAAAGCCTTCCTGAGGCCAAAGCAATCGTGGGAACCGGCGACTACCAGCACATCGTGAGTGTGCTGGAGCGGGTGGAAGCCGGCGAGCGGGTGAAGCAGGTGAGCGCCAATCCCACCTTCGTGGCGGATGAGCACCTGCCCCGCTACCGCACCACCAGCGAAGCGGTGGCTTATTTGAAGGTGGCCGAAGGCTGCGACTACCGCTGCGCCTTCTGCATCATTCCGCACCTGCGCGGCGATCAACGCTCCCGCACGATCGAGAGCATCGTGGCTGAAGCCCAGCAGCTGGCAGCCCAGGGGGTGAAGGAACTGGTGCTGATCAGCCAGATCACCACCAACTACGGCCTCGACCTAGCCGGCAAACCGCAGCTGGCGGAGCTGCTGCGGGCCCTGGGCGAAGTGGAGATCCCCTGGATCCGCGTGCATTACGCCTATCCCACCGGTCTCACCGAAGCGGTGCTCGAGGCCTACCGCGACGTGCCAAACGTGCTGCCCTACCTCGATCTGCCGCTGCAACACAGCCATCCGGAGGTGCTGCGGGCGATGAACCGCCCCTGGCAGGCGGATGTGACCGGTGGCGTGTTGCGCCGCATCCGTGAGCAGCTGCCCGATGCGGTGCTGCGCACCACCTTCATCGTGGGCTTCCCCGGGGAAACCGAGGAGCACTTCCAGCATCTGCTCGATTTCGTGGCCGAGCAGCGCTTTGATCACGTGGGCGTGTTCACCTTCTCGCCAGAAGAAGGCACCCCCGCCGCTGATCTGCCGAACCAGGTGCCCGCCGAGGTGGCAGCCGAGCGCAAAGACCGCCTGATGGCGCTGCAACAACCGATCGCCGCCGAGCGCAACGCGGCCTGGGTGGGCCGGATCGTGGATGTGCTGATCGAACAAGAGAACCCCAGCAGCGGCGAGATGATCGGCCGCTGCGCCCGCTTTGCCCCGGAGGTGGACGGCGAGGTACGGGTGCTGCCGGGAGAAGGCGGTCTCTGCGCCGCACCGGGCACGATGGTGCCGGTGCGCATCACCGCTGCTGACACCTACGACCTGATCGGTGAGGTGGTGGGAGCCCGGGCGATGGTGAGCGATGCGCTCGCCGCCCTGCAGGCAGAGGCTTGAGCCTGATCGCACAGGCCGGACGGATCCGCCGGCAGCTCACCCGCCACCAGCGCACCACATTTCTGTTGGCATCGGGATTGAGCACCGCCGGCTCCTTTGCCGGGCTCACCGCCAAAGGCTGGCTGCTGATGGAGGGATCGGGCAATCCGTTCCTGCTGGCTGCGAATTTCGCGCTGCTCACCCTGCCCACGCTGCTGGTGAGCGGGCCAGCCGGCGTGCTCACCGATCGGCTGGGCAGCGAGCGGGTGTTGATCCGGGCCCAGTGGGCGCTGCTGCTCGCTGCAGTGCTGGGAGCTATTGCGATTCCGATCAGCAGCGGCGGCCAGCAGGATGCGCTGCTGCTGCTGAGCACGCTGGGGGTGGGGGTGGCCAGCACCTATGAGCTCACCGCACGCAACAAATACGTGGCGTTGCTTGTGGATGAGCCGGAGCAGCTGGGGCCCTATCTGGCCAGTTTTTCGGTGATCTTCAACGTGGGCAAGCTGGTGGGTCCGCCGATCGGCGGCCTGCTGCTGGCCGCCACCGGCCCCACCCTGGCCCTCAGCCTCGACGCGGCCACCTACCTGTTGCCGATCGCCACCTTGCTCTGGCTCATGGCGCCGTACCGCGACCGGGAACGGCGCAGTCAACGCGGCAGTGAGGCCAGCCTGGCCACCGCCTGGCGCGACTGCGGCCCCGCCCTGCGCCATGTGTTGGTGTTTTGCGGCCTGGCTTGTTTGGTGGGCTTCTTCCATCCCGGCCTGGCCCCGCTGATGGCCCTCAAGCTGCTCGGCCCCAGCCCGGTGGCCCTGGGGTTGTTCACCAGCGTGATCGCCTGCGGCAGCATTAGCGCCGGCGTGGTGCTGCAACGCAATGCCCAGGCCCTGAGCCGGCGCCCAGGCCTCCTCCTCGGCGGCAGCACGGTGATCACCGCCCTCGGTCAGCTGGGTCTGGGCCTGCCGGCTCCGCAGCAATGGGACCTCGCCATGGCCTTTCTGATCGGCGCCGGTACCGCTTCCCTTCTGGCGGGCACCAACTTGATCATCCAGGTGCACGCTCCCCAGGTGATTCGCGGGCGCATGGCCGGCCTGGGACAGATTGCGTTTTTGGGGGGCGGAGGCCTCAGCGGGCTGATCGCTGCCGGCCTCACCGTGTGGCTTCCCGGAGGGCTATGGAGCTGCTTTGCCCTGCTGGGAAGCCTCGGTGCAGCGCTAGGCGTTGTGGAGCTGCTGCGTCAGGGGCGCACCCGCCTGGCCTGACGCCGCTCAGATCAGCTTGACGCCGCGCAGCACGAAAGAAATCGCCGCTGCAGCCACCAGGCCGCCGCCCACCAGGGCGAGATAAATCACAGGACCCATCGCTGGATGTGTTGGGAAAGTCACAGCCATTACAGCAGAACCCCACTGCTACCTGGCGCCCCGCCTAGGGTTGTGGCTAACCACCTTCGGTGAAGCCCGTTCGGGCACGCCGTAGCTCTGATCCATCGGATCGCTGAATCGCGGCATGCGCACACTGCTGATCTACCCGGAGTTCCCCAAGACCTTCTGGAGCTACGAGAAGATCCTGGAGCTGGTGAACCGCAAGGTGCTCCTCCCGCCCCTGGGGATGGTGACGGTGGCCGCGCTGCTGCCGCAGCACTGGGAGATGAAGCTGGTGGATCGCAATGTGCGTGAAGTCACCGAAGCCGAGTGGGACTGGGCCCAGCTGGTGGTGATCTCCGGAATGATCGTGCAGAAGGCCGACATGGCCGTGCAGATCGCCCGGGCCAAGGAGCGGGGCCTCCCTGTGGCCGTGGGCGGCCCGTTTGCGAGCTCCACCCCGGATGCGCCCGAGCTGGAACTGGCCGATTTCAAGGTGCTCGATGAGGGTGAAATCACCCTGCCGATGTTCATCGAAGCAATCGAGCGTGGCGAGTCCGGCGGACGCTTCTCCGCCAATGGCGACAAACCGGATGTGACCGGCACGCCGATCCCCCGCTTCGATCTGCTCGAGCTCGATGCCTACGACTCGATGAGCGTGCAGTTCTCCCGGGGCTGCCCGTTTCAGTGCGAGTTCTGCGACATCATCGTGCTCTACGGGCGCAAGCCACGCACCAAAACGCCCGAGCAGCTGGTGGCTGAGCTGCAGTATCTCTACGACCTGGGTTGGCGCCGCGCCATCTTCCTGGTGGACGACAACTTCATCGGCAACAAACGCAACGCCAAGCTGCTGTTACCGGCCATCAAGGAGTGGCAGATCGAACGGGGCTATCCCTTCAGCTTCACCACGGAAGCATCAGTTGATCTCGCCTCAGATGAGGAGATGATGCGGATGATGGCTGAAGCCCGCTTTGAAGCGGTGTTCCTTGGGATCGAAACACCGGATGAAGCGAGCCTCTCGGTGGCGGGCAAGCACCAAAACACCCGTAGCTCCCTCGAGGAATCCGTAGACCGGATCACCAGCTACGGCATCCGCGTGATGGCCGGCTTCATCATCGGCTTCGATGGCGAAAAGACCGGTGCGGGCGATCGCATCGTGCGCTTCGTGAGCCAAACCGGCATTCCCGCCGCGATGATGGGCATGCTGCAGGCACTGCCCAACACCGGCCTCTGGCATCGCCTGGAGAAGGAAGGTCGGCTGATTCAGGAGAAGGCTGACGCCAAGGGCGTGAACCAAACCAACCTGCTCAACTTCGTGCCCACCCGGCCGATCCGCGATATCGCCAACGAATACGTGGACGCCTTCTGCCGGCTGTATGAGCCCAACGCCTACATCGATCGGGTGACGCACTACTACGCCAACAAGGTGGGTGCGCCCCGCTGGAAGGCCTTCTTTAAGCCGGAAAACTCCGACAAACCGGTGCTCCCACCGATGAGCGACGTGAAAGCCTTGGCCACGGTGCTCTGGCGGCAAGGCTTCAAGCGCAACACACGCTTCCGCTTCTGGCGCTCTCTGGCACGGGTGGCACGCCGCAACCCCGCCAGCTTCGAGCAGTACGTGGTGACGCTCGCCCACAACGAGCATTTCCAGGAATACCGGGCAGTTGTGACCCGAGAAATTCAGGAGCAGCTGGCCTGCTTGCCGCCAGAGCCTCCCTCAACACCCGCTTCACCCGCCCGCGAACTGCAGCCGGTTTAATCAGGCTCTAATCCTGGGTGTAGGGGCTGCCCTCCTCCAGGCAACGCTCGGCTTTCTGAAGCTCCCGGCCCAAATAGAGGGCGTGATCGAGGCAGCTGATCGGATGGGGACCAGCGCCCTCGGTGAGGGCCATGCCCAGTTCCTTGGCGGAGCGGCCGCGGTACACCTTCAACGGTTCGCGCGGGCCTGCGCCGCGGCAGCTGATCACCTCGCCGGTGTCGGGGTCGGTGGCGAGGCCCCGTTCATCGATGCCATTGCCGTAGTGCTCGGCGATCAACTCACCGGCTTGCGGATCGAGCTTGATCAGGAAATAGCCGGCCGGATCCAGGGCGATGAAACGCTGCGAGAGACGCTCATCGAGGCTGCGGCGCTGCTCCACTGAAAAGCTCGTCATGGGCGGATGTTACGCAGCCGTGCCCAGCAGATCTGCAGCCCGGGCCTTGAAGGGGAGCTCGGCATTGATCGCCTCGATCTCGTCGAGCTGCTCAGCATTGGCCTCCGGCAGCCAGCGCCGCACGATCGCCTCAAAACGCGGGTGATACCAGCGATGCAAGGAGGCATGGGGGCGGGCCAGAAAACCGCGGCGGCGTTTGTGGCTGCCGCCGGCGCCGGGGTCGAACTGCTGGATGCCGCGGCTGATCGCCCATTCGATCGGTGCGTAGTAACACACCTCGAAATGGAGGTTGTCGATCTCCTCATCACTGCCCCAGTAGCGGCCCCAGAGCTGCTGCTGGCTGTGCACACACAGCGACATCGCCACCGGCTGCTCCGGATCACCGCGATGGGCACTGAACAGCACCAGGTGCTGACGCAGCGCCGCGGCGGCGTGATCGAAGAAGGCTTCCGTGAGGTACTTGCTACCCCAAGGGCCCCAGCGGGCGCAGTGCTGCTCATAAAAGCCATGCATGCGGCTCAGCAGCGCGGGGGTGATCGCCTCTCCCACCATGGGAGTGACCTGCAAGCCAGCAGCCTGAACCGCCTTGCGTTCGCGTTTGATGTTGCGGCGCTGGTTGGCGTTGAAACTGCTGAGGTAGGCCTCGAAATCGGCGTAGCCCTGGTTGCTCCACAGGCTCTGCTGATTCAGCCAGGTGGCACAGCCCGCTGCCTCGGCCAAGGGCTGCCAGGCCGGATCCACATAGAGGAAATTGCAGCTGAAGATCTGGTGCTCGCGGCAGAACACATCGATCAGCTCGAGCATCAACGGGGTGAGGGCGGCGGCGTCTTCGCCAGGGGCCGTGAAAAAGCGATAGCCCACCACCGGGCTCACCGGGCTCATGCCGAGCAGCTTGGGGTAGTAGCGCTGGCCCAGCTGCGCCGCCAGCTGCGCAAACGACTGATCAAAGACAAATTCGCCGTAGCTATGGCCCTTGAGATAGAGCGGGGCCACCGCCAACAGGCGCTCACCCTCCCAGATCCCAAGATGGCAGGGCTGCCAGCCCTGACGCGGCACCACACTTCCACTGCTCTCCAGCCCCACCAGCCACGACCAGGAGTAAAAGGGGAGGGCTTCCGCCGAAACCAGGGCATGCCATTGCGCCTCGGGGATCTCCGCCAGGGAGCGATGCCAGCGGGCGGTGAGCTCTGCCATCAACCCTGGGCGGCACGGCGCAATGGGCTCGCCAAGCTAGGCGCTGCACGGCTATCGGCGGCGTTGATGGGCTTGGGCCTGATCAGCGGCACCACACCGGCCGCGCAAGCCGGACTGTTGGGGCCCCTGCTCAACCTGATGCGGCCCCAGCTCGAAGTGCGGATCACCTCGGCCTGTCAGCAATGGGCTAGCGGTGGCGACCGGAACCTGGAGGCGCGGATGGCACCCCCCTGCCGGGCCCTGGCCGGCCCCACCAGCCGCTGCCTGATCGAAGAAACCGAGCGCAGCGGCCGCAGCTTTGGGGTGATGACCGAGCTGCTCGCTGGGCGCTTCGGCGACGACAGCGAGGTGGTGGTGAAGCGCTGCGCCGGGCGCCTGCTGGGCCTCCCGGCCGACAGCTTCATGGAGGTGCCCATCCGCGACCTCGCCCGGCGCTTCAAAGATGCAGCGGCCCCGGCCCTCAATCCCTAAGGCGGCGGTAGCGCAGCAGCAGTTCCTCGCCCTCGAGCAAGCGTTGCTCCTGCAGCTGCCAGCGCGCCGGCTCGAGAGCCACCCCAGCGGGCAACCAGCTGTGGGGACCACCCAGTAGCAGCGGGCAGACGGTGAGCTGCAGCTCATCCACCAACTGCTCCTGGAGCAGCGCGCCCGCCAGATCAGCACCCCCCAACAGCACCAAACGCTCCAGCCCTTGATCCGCCAGGGCCGCCAGGGCTTCGGGCCAGCTCGGCAGCGGCAATGCAGCGTGAAAGCCAGCAGGAGCGGAGGTGGCTGCGGGCATGAGCAGCCAACGCTGCAGCGGCTGCTGGAAAAAGCGCAGCGCTGGATCAAAACGGCCAAGGCGGCTCACCACCACCGCCGCCGGCTGCTCCGGGCGACCCTGCCGGCGGCGCTGCTCCAGCAGCGGCGGGGTGTGAAGCAAACAGGTGCAACCGTGCAAGCGCAGGGTGCGGCCACCGATCAGACAGGCATCAGCCCAGGCCAGGGCTTCCTCCAACACCACACGGTCGCCGCGGCCACCGATCTGGGCGGCGCCACCGACGGGTGGTGCCAGGCGGCCATCCAGGCTGACCGCCAACACCAGGCGCAGTTCAGGCCGAGGCAAGGGCCTCAAGGGCCTGGGGCTGCATGCCGAGGGCCGGCACCTCGGCGTATACCTCGGCGGCGTTGTTGGGGCTTTCCTGCAGGCGCACCTTGTGCAGGCTCGCGCCAAGGCCAGCGATCGGAGCGCTGAGCAGATCGGCGATGTGCAGAGCGATGTTCTCGGCCGTGGGCACGGTGGTGCCGAAGTGAGCCACGTCCTTGTTGAGGAAGGTGTGGTCGAAGGGTTCCACCACCAGCTCATCCACCAGGCCCTGCAGGGCTGCGAGGTCGCAAACCATGCCGGTGCGGGGATCAATGGCGCCGCGCACGCTCACTTCGAGTATGTAGTTGTGGCCGTGGCCATGGGGCCGGGCGCACTTGCCGTAGATGGCGTCGTTCTCCTCCGGGCTCAGCTCGGGCCGCGCCAGGCGGTGGGCCGCCGCGAAGTGGGTCTTGATGGTGAGGAACGCTTCCATGGAATCGCCGAGCACATCGGCCCAGAGCTTGTCGGTTTCGTAAAGGCGCAGCCCCATCAGCGGCAGGTGGGGCTGCAGGCGACGCCAGATCGCCAGGGTGAGGGCTTCGGTGGTGGGCAGGATCCCGCTGGGCTGCTGCAGGTCGAATTCCGGCCAGGCCTCGTTGAGGAAGCGGAAATCGAGCTGGGCGGTGACTTGCTCGCGGATGGCGTGCTTCACATCCGAGAGGTTGAGCACCATGCCATCGGCATCGAGCGGCCCGCCCATCGCCACGATCAACTCGTAGTTGTGGCCGTGGCCGGGCGCCTGGCTGCAGGCACCGAAACGGGCCTGGTTGTCAGCGTCGCTGAGCTCGGGCAGCCAGTAGCGATGGCTGGCGCTGAAACAGGCGCGGCGTGTGATCACACACGGGCGCCCAGCACCATGCGGGTGGGGTTCGGGCCGAGCTGTTGCAGGAACGGCGGGCACCGGGCTCGCCGGAGGCGCCGCCACGGGGGGCGGAGTCATAGCTGCAAGAAGCAAGGGCGCATCCTAGGAATGTGAACCGCAGCGCTGCCTGAGCACCGATGGCCAACCCACACGCTGAGCTTCGCCAGCGCCTGGAGGGGCTCAACCTCTATTTGGTGGGGATGATGGGCAGCGGCAAGAGCACCGCCGGGCGGCACCTGGCGGAGCTGCTGGGCTACCGCTTCCTCGACGCCGACAGCAGCATCGAGCAGGTGGCCGGCCGCAGCATCCCGGAGGTGTTTGCCAGTGAGGGCGAAGCGGGCTTTCGTGCGCTGGAAGCGGCTGTGCTCAACCAGATCGCCAGTTGGCATTCGCTGGTGGTGGCCACCGGCGGCGGCGTGGTGACCCGCCCGGACAACTGGGGCCAGCTCCACCAGGGCGTGGTGATCTGGCTGGATGCACCGGAGGCTCTGCTGCTGGAGCGGCTGAGCAGCGATCCCACCCCACGCCCCCTGCTCCAAGCCGATGATCCAGCGGCGCGCCTGACGGCCCTGTTGGCGGAGCGCCGGCCCCTCTATGCCCAGGCCGATCTGCACATCGTTCAAGACGGGCGCGCGGCGGATCAGGTGGCCGTGCAGATCCTCGAAGCCCTGCCCAGCGTGCTGAAGGAGCGCACGGCAGCACCACAGCACCGCCTGCAGGTGATCAATGAAGCAGGCGAGGTGGGCCGCTCGATCAACTAAGCGCCAGGGGGCTCCAGGCGGATGGCAAACCACTGCACCACCACGCCCGGCTCAAGCTCCAGTTCACAGGCGGTTTCCAGCAGGCGCTGGGCCCTGGCCTCCGCGTCGGGCAGATCACGCAGATCGGGGGGCAGCGGCTCCAGGCGCGTGAGCTGCTGGGCCAGCCAAGCCAGCGTGTCAGCCGCGCTGAGCAGCTTCTGGGGCAAGCCCGGCTCCAGCACCACGTAGTGATCCAGTTCCCGGATCAGCGGATCAGACATGGGGCTGGTGCGTGGCGCCAGGATCAGCGCAGCCTGCCACGCCTGATCAACCATGGGGATCGCCCTGTTGCGCAGCCTGCTGGTGGCAGCGATGCTGCTGATGCCGGCACCACAGGCACTGGCCGCAGCGGGCGCCAGCGCCGAACCGCTGCAGCAGCGGCTGGCCAGCTGGCCGAACTGGAGCCTGCCGGCGCCACTGCCGCGGCCGGGTCAGCAGGATCTGATCTACCCGGCCTGGTTTAACGGCCACTGGCAGGCCACCAACCACGACCCCAGCGGCCGAGAACCTGATCTGCACTACGAAGTGCGCTTCAGCGCCGACCCGCAGGGCCAGGTGGTGGGGGATCGCGCCTTCAACGCCGCGGCCATCGGCCAGGCGCTGCTGGGGGCGCAGCTGCTGCAGGTGCGCAACGATCCGCTCAACCCCAACCGGCAGCTGGCCCTGCTGGCCGGCGATCAGCAACTGGAATCCACGGTGGTGGGCCGACGCAGTGGGCTGCTCAGCGGGGAGTGCTTCCTGGCGGATGAACTGGCCCTGCAGGTGATGCATGGCCCGGGCGATCCACGGGTGAGCCGCGTGGAAACCCTCAGCCGCTACCAGTTGGTGGCACCGGATCGCATCGAAGCCGAGCAGTGGCAAGCCAGCTACGGCTCACCCGCGGAGGGGCTGGCGGCCGAGGCCCGGCACAGCTGGCGAGGCGTGCTGGTGCTGGAGCGCCTGGATCAGGAGCGACCCACCTGAGTGCCGATGGCATCGCGCCACTGCCAGAGCGGCGCGAGCAGAGGATCGTCGGCCAGGCCCGCCACGCCACGGCCCGCCAGGGGGGCACCGGCACTGGCAGGGAAGCTCAAGAGCGAGAGCTGGGCCACCACCGCCAGATCCGCCAGGCTGAGCTGATCACCCACCAGATAAGGCTGCTGCTGCACCAGGGCGCAGAGCTGCTCGAGGTTGGCGCGCAACTGCTCCAGGCCGCCGTGATCGATCACCTGGCCAAGGCCACTGAGCACGCCGGAGGGCAGGGCCCCCACCAGGGTGCGCAGCGGCGCCGGCGTGGCATCCGGCAGCAAGCCGCCGCGCAACACCGGATCGGCGGCAGCCGCCTGCACCAGCGCCAACCGGGCACCGGCCGCCAGGGCTGTATCGGCCCAGTCTTCAAGGATCAGCACCTGGGCCCGCAGGGCAGGATCGGCCGGCAGCAGGGCCGGTGATGCTGTGTGGCGCTCCAGGTACTGCGCGATGGCGGTGGAATCAGCGATCACCTCGGAGCCGTCGACCAGCACCGGCACCTGACGCTGCCCCGAGAGGCGATAGAGCTCCACCTGCCCAACCCCGGGAGTGACCTCCAGCACGCTGTAGAGGAGGCCCTTCGCCGCCAACACCAGGCGCACCTTCTCGCAGAAGGCGGAGTGGCGGAACTGATGAAGCTCCAGCATCGGACCCTTTTCGCGGCAGAGTAGCCAGCACTCAACGGCCAGCGCCCGAGCCCCCGATGCGGGATTTCTTCCTCAACGTCACGCGTTATCCGCGCTATTTGATCGCGTTCGGGCTGGGCGTGGCCAACTCCGTGCTCGAGCCCCTGGCGAAGCGCCGCAGCAATCCGGTCACGGCGGTGGCGCTGGTGGGTGCGCTGGTGAGCGGCCTGGTGAGCCTGGGGCTGATCCTGCGTGCCATGGTGAGCACAGATGTAATCGCCTAGGCATGGCGCAGGGCAGGCGGGTGGAACGGGTGGCGGCCCTCATCCGCCGCGAGGTGAGCGAGCTGCTGGTGAACGGGATCAAAGACGATCGCGTCAGCCTCGGGATGGTGAGCGTCACCAACGTGGAGGTGGCAGGTGATCTGCAGCACTGCAAGATCTACGTGAGCGTGTACGGCAGTCCCGAGGTGCAGCAACAGGCGCTAGCCGGTCTGCGTTCAGCGGGGAGTTACGTGAAAGGGGAACTGGGGCGCCGCCTCAACATGCGCCGCACGCCGGAGGTGATCTTCCACCTCGATCGGGGCATTGAAAAGGGCACCTCCGTGCTCGGGCTGCTCAACCAGCTGGAGGAGCAACGGCAGGAGCGCGGCGAGATTCCTGAGGGCACAGGCCAGCTAGACGATGACCTCAGCTGAGCGGCGTCGCCAACTGGCCCAGCTGCTGGTGGTGCGCGGCAGCGGCTTCAGCCGCGACAGCCAGCGCCGCTATCCCCGCTGGGAGCTCACCAACGCTGAGCTGAAGCAGCTCCTGGAAGCCGGCGTTGGTGGTGTGATCCTGCTGGGGGGCAGCAGCGAAGATCTGCGCCTGCGTTGCGCCCAGCTGCAGTTCTGGGCCGACCAGCCCCTGCTGCTCTGCGCCGATGTGGAAGAGGGCGTAGGCCAACGCTTTGAGGGCGCGAGTTGGCTGGTGCCGCCCCTGGCCCTGGGGCGACTGCATGGCCGCGATCCTCAGCGGGCTGTGGCCCTGGCAGAGCGCTATGGGCGCTGCTGCGGCCGGCAGGCGCGGCTTGTAGGGCTCAACTGGGTGCTGGGGCCCGTGTGTGATGTGAACAACAACCCCGCCAACCCGGTGATCAATGTGCGGGCCTGGGCAGAAACACCCGAGAGCGCCGGTGCGCTGGCGGCGGCCTTTGTGCGCGGCTGCCAGGGCGAAGGCGTCCTGGCCTGCGCCAAGCACTTCCCCGGCCATGGCGACACCAGCACCGACTCCCACCTGGAGCTGCCCCTTATTCCCCACAGCCGGGAGCGGCTGGAGGCGGTGGAGCTGCCCCCCTTCCGCGCTGCCATCGCGGCGGATGTGGCCTCCGTGATGACAGCCCATCTGCAGCTGCCCGCCTTCGACACCACCCATCCCGCCACCCTCTCGGCCGCGGTACTCACAACGCTGCTGCGGCGCGATCTCGGCTTCAAGGGGCTGGTGGTGACCGATGCGCTGGTGATGGAGGCGATCACCCAGCAATACGGCGCGGCGGAAGCGGCGGTGCTGGCCTTTGAAGCCGGTGCGGATCTGATCCTGATGCCGGCCGATGCCAGCGCAGCCCTTGATGGCCTGGAGGCGGCGGTGGCCAGCGGACGCATCAGCCTGGCCCGCGTTCAAAAAAGCCTGGAGCGCCGCCAGGCGGCCCTGGCCCGCTGCGGCCCTAGCGCCGCGGCTCACCTGGAGACGGTGGTTCAGGAGCTGAGAGATCTGGTGAACCCGGAGGAGCGCCAGCTCAGCCAGGAGCTGCTGGCGCTGAGCCTGGAGCACCAGGGCGGTTCGGTGGCGCCTGCTGCGCCCGGGGTGAACCTGATCCGGCTTGATACCCAACTCAATGCGCCCCAGCTGCCGGCGATGGCCCCGGCGCTGCTGCGGCCCGCCGCCCAGGGCTATGGCGCCGTGGTGCTTGATGGCCGCAGCCCCAGCCCCTGGAGCGGCAACCCGGAAGCCCCCCTGGCCCTAGAGCGGCTGGGGGATGGCCCGGTGCTGCTGCAACTACTGGTGCGGGGCAATCCCTTCCGCGGCAGCGCCGGCGGCGATGAACCCTGGCCCCAGGTGGTGCAGCAGCTGCTGGAGGCCAACCGCTTGGCCGGCCTGGCGGTGTACGGCAGCCCCTATCTCTGGGAGCAGCTGCGGGCGCTGCTGCCGCCGGAGCTGCCGGCGGCCTACAGCCCGGGCCAGATGCCCCAGGCCCAGGCGGCCGTCTTGGAGCGCCTGGGCCTCGGCGCCGCGGCCCTGGAAGGCGGCTTCACCGACTGAGCCGTTACACCGCAGCGACCTGCCACTAACCTCAGGCCGCCTGCACCGCCGCCATGCTCAGCCTCTCGATGATCGTGCGCGATGAAGCAGCACAGATCGAAGACTGCCTGCGTTCGGTGCAGGGCTTCGTCGACGAGATGGTGGTGGTGGACACCGGCTCCACCGACAACACACCGGCCCTGGCACAGGCGATGGGCGCGCGCGTGGAGCAGATCGAATGGCCGGGCGACTTTGCCCCAGCCCGCAACCAGGCCCTGCAGTGGGTGAGCGGCGACTGGGTGCTGGTGCTCGATGCCGATGAGCGCCTGCGGCCCGAGGCGATGGCGCCGCTGCGGGCCCTGATGGCCCAGCCGGATGTGCTGCTGGTCAACCTGCTGCGCCACGAGCGCGGGGCCGTGCAATCCCCCTACTCGAATGTGAGCCGCCTGTTCCGGCGTCACCCAGCGATCCGCTGGAGCCGCGCCTACCACTCGATGGTGGACGACAGCGTGGCGGAACTGCTCCAGCAGGAGAGCCATTGGCGCATCGCCGACTGCCCCGAACCTGCTCTGCTGCACGACGGCTACCGGCCGGAGCTGCTGGCCCAGGGCAACAAGCCGCAGCGGCTGCGCGAAGCGATGGAAGCCGAACTGCTGGAGCGCCCCGGTGATCCTTACGCCTGCGCCAAGCTCGGCAGCCTGGAGGTGGCCGAAGGCAACCTGGAACGCGGCACAGCGCTGCTGCGTCAGGGGCTGGAGCAGTGCCCGGCAGGCGCCCACCCTGAGCGCTACGAGCTGCTGCTGCACCTGGCCCTAGCGGAAGCGCCGCGCGATCCCGCCGCGGCAGTCGCCCTCTATCGCGAAGCCCTGGCGCTGCCGCTGGCAGCCCGCCTAAGCCTCGCCGCCCGGCTCAACCTGGCGGCCCTCCTGCTCCAGCAGGGCCAGGCGCAGGAGGCCGAAACGCTCTGCCAGCGCGCCACCGCCGCGGCCCCTGAGATCAGCCTGGGCTGGTACAACCTCGGCCTGATCCGCCGCCGCCTGGGCGACATCGCCGGTGCCCTGGAGGCCTACCGGGAGGCGCGGCGGCTGCAGCCCGAGCACCCTGAAACCCATCAGAACTTGGCGGTAGCCCTGCTGCTCGGCGGCGATATCGACGGTGCCCGCAACAGCTTCCGACAGGCGATCGAGCTGCTGGGGCAGCAGGGCCGCAGCGCTGAAGCCGCCCAGCTGCGCCAGCAGGCCGGGGCGATGGTGAAGCTGGAGGGCTGATCCCGATGCCGAACTCCGCCCCTCTGAAGGGCCGCACCATTGCCGTGACCCGCGCCGAGCAGCAGCTGGGCGAAGCGCGGCGCCTGTTTGAGCAGGCCGAGGCCGCGGTGCTGGATCTGCCGGCGCTGGTGATCGGGCCGCCGGATGAATGGGGCCCGCTCGACGACGCCCTGGCCGAGCTCGATGAATTCCACTGGCTGGTGGTGTCGAGCAGCAACGGTGTGGATGCGGTGGAGCAGCGGCTACAACGGCTGGGCGGCAGCCTGGCCCGCCGGCCCCAGAGCCTGAAGATCGCCGCCGTGGGCCGCAAAACCGCCGCCCGCCTCGAAGCGCTGGGGGCGCCCGCGGATTTCGTGCCACCACAGTTTGTGGCCGACAGCCTGATCGATCACTTCCCGGTGTCGGGCTGGGGGCTGCGGCTGCTGCTGCCGCGGGTGCAGAGCGGCGGGCGCACCGTGCTGGCTGAAGCCTTCGGTGAAGCGGGCGCTCGGGTGGTGGAGGTGGCCGCCTACGAATCCCGCTGCCCCGCATCGCTGCCGCCAGCCACCGCCGCCGCCCTGGCCGCAGGCAGCGTGGACGCCATCACCTTCAGCAGTGGGAAAACCGTGCAACACACCGCCCAGCTGCTGGAACAGCAGTTCGGCGCGGACTGGTCGCAGCAACTCAACGGGGTGGCCTTGGTGTCGATCGGGCCACAAACCAGCCACACCTGCCGCGCCCAGCTGGGCCGCGTCGACGCGGAAGCCGATCCCCACGACCTCGACGGCCTGGTGACGGCCTGCGCTCAGGCGTTGGCGGGGCGGCCGCTCAGAGCTCCAGGGTGATCTTGGGGCTGCTGGGCTCAGGTCCTGTCGCAAGGGTCAAGCGCCCCTGAGCAACATCGACGGCCGCCACCTTCCAAGCCTGTGGCAGGAGATCGGTGGTGCGACCGCCCTGATCACCCACCACTAGGGAGCCGGCATTGCCCTGGAACTGAACCAAAGCCTGAGCATGCCCGCTGGCGAGAATCACGCCGCTGAATTTCAAGCCCTCGGGCAGCACTGGTGGAGCTTCGCCTGAGGACGGAGGCAGCGGCGCGAAAGGATCCACACGACCCACGCCCACCTCGCTGATCACCTGCTGCGGCGTGGGCAGCGGCGTAAAGCCAGCGGCAGGCCGCGGGGTGGCGTTAACCGGGTTTCCCGCGGCCGGCTTAGAGGGGGGCGAAGACAGGCTGATGCTCTCGGGCCCGGAGCTCGAACCGCAAGCGGTCAGGGCGGGCAACAATGCCAGGGCAACGATCCAGCCCCACCAGGAGCCACAGCCGCTCATCAAGCGTCGAGAATCGGATGCGTCATCCCTGCTGTTGGCCATACCCGCTTTGCACGAGATCGCGGAAGCGATCCAGATTGGCCTGGAGCTCCTTGGTCACGATCCCCCCCAGGATGGAGGGTTCCATCAAGGGTGCCAACACCCCCGGCAGCTCGTAGCTCACCGTGAGCTTCACGGCGGTGAGATCTGGCCCCTGGGGATAGAAGCGCACGGCGCCTTTGGTGGGCAGGCCACCCACCGACTCCCAGTGCAGCTGCTGAGCCTCCACACGCTGGGTGATGCGCGCTTTCCAGTGGAAGCGGAAGCCTTGAGCCGCCAGGGTCCAGTCGGTGAGATCGGGATCGCCGGGTTCGGTGACCACCGATTCGATCCAGTTCATCCAGCGAGGCATCGCCTCGAGATCGCTCCACACCTGCCATACCCGCTCAGCTGAGGCCTTCACCTCCGTGGTGACGCTGTGTTCAAGCCAACGGCCCATGGGAATCAAGCGAAGGGGTGATCAGGCTGCAGTGATCAAGCCACAGCCGCATTGGTAGCCAGCTCGGCCGTCCTGCCCAGGATGGCGGCGGCCGCAAGTCGTCCACTCATGGTGGCGCCTTCCATCGAATCGATGTAGTCCTGCTTCGTGTAGCTGCCGGCCAGGAAGAAGTTGCCCACCGGTGTGGCCTGATCCGGGCGATAGGGCTCCATGCCCGGTGCTTCGCGGTAGAGCGACTGGGCCAGCTTCACCACGTTGCTCCACACCAGTTTGAGGTTGCGGGCGGAGGGGAACAGGCGCCGCACCTGCTCGTCGGTGGCGGCCACGATCTCCTCGGTTTTCTTGGGGATCCAGGGATCACCAGGGGTGAGCACGCACTGCAGCAACGAGCCCACGCCCTCCTTGCGGTAGTCCACCGGGCTGGCCAGGGCCAGATCAGCGAAGCAGCTGAAGTCGGCGTCAGCGGTGTAGAGGAGGTTGTCGAGGCCGGCGGGGCGCTCCACATCGCGGCGGGCCGCTTCTTCCAGGGCACCGTCGCCCAGTTCGGTCACCCAGCCGTCGTAGCGAAGTTGCACAGTGGCAACCGGCACGGCCTCGAGCTTGTAGAGGTTGTCGAACAGGGGCCAGCGGCGCCAGGACTCGGGAATCATCCGCTGGATGCCGGGCACATCACAGGCCGCCAGATAGGCATCGGCTTTCACTTCGATGTCGCCATCGGGGGTGCCGAGCTTGAGGGCACTCACCTGGGTGGAAGGCAGGCCATCCGCGCCCGCTGCCCCTTCTTCAAACACCACCTCCGTCACGCGGTGGCGCAGGTGCAGCTTGCCGCCGCGCTCCTGGATGTACTCGAGGATCGGGCCGGTGAGCCAGCGATGCGGCGAACCCTTGAGCAGGTTGAGCTTGGAGGCTTCTGTTTTGGCCGCAAACATCATGAAGATGGTGAGCATGCAGCGGGCCGAAATCGCCTCGCAGTCGATGAAGCCGAGGGCGTAGGCAATCGGATTCCACATCCGCTTGATGCTCTGCTCGCTGCCGCCGTGGCCGAGGAACCACTGCTGGAAGCTGATGCGATCGAGATCGCGAATCACCTTCATCGCCCCCTCGTAATCCACCAGGCCGCGCACAATCGGGCTGGTGCCCAGGGCCAGGGCGTTGCGCAGCTTGTCGAGCCAGTCGAGCTGGGGGGTGGTGAAGAAGGCCTTGAGGCCGTTGAAGGGCGCGCCGAGGGCGAAGCGGAAATCGAGCTCACGCAGGTCGCCGCCGGCGTTCACAAACAGGTGGGTGTGGTCTTTGGGGAGCAGGTTGTCGATCGCTCCCACCTTGCGCAGCAGGGCAAAAAGGTTGGCGTAGTTGAAGAAGAACACGTGCAGCCCCATCTCGATGTGGTTGCCGCCTTCATCCACCCAGCTGCCCACCTTGCCGCCCATGAACGGCCGGGCCTCATAGAGATCAACCTGATGGCCGGCATCCACCAGATCCACCGCCGCCGCCAACCCGGCCAACCCCGAACCCACGATGGCGACGCGCACCCTGCTGCTCCCACTGAATGGGCACGACTCTATGGAGACGCCCTACGCGGCGGCAGGTGTGGGTTGCGCTCCATACGATGGGTGCATCAGGCCAGGGCCTTTCGATGACCAGCGAGACCGCTACTACACCCGTCGCCGCTCAACCCGCGCAGGCCACCCACACCGGCCGCGACGGCAAAGGGATCCTGATCACCGAATCGGCGATGAAGCAGCTGGCGACGCTGCTGCCAGCCCAGGGCGAGGGCAAGGTGCTGCGGGTAGGCGTGCGCTCCGGCGGCTGCAGCGGCATGAGCTACACGATGGATTTCATCGATGCGGCCGACATCCAGGCCGACGATGAGCGCTACATCTACGAGCCCGCCGGCGCCCCCAGCTTCACGGTGGTGAGCGATCCCAAGAGCCTCCTCTACATCTATGGCATGCAGCTGGATTTCTCCAGCGCCCTGATCGGCGGAGGCTTCAACTTCACCAACCCCAACGCCACCCAAACCTGCGGCTGTGGCAGCTCGTTTGCGGTGTGAGCGATGGCCAGTCCCCCCGGGTGCGAACCTGAGGGCACGACCAGGCCCGCTGCCACCCCATGACCGACGCCGTTGCTGAAGCCCCCTCGCTGTTTGAGCAGGCCCTGCAGCGCTACCAGGAAGGCGCGCCTCTGCCGGAGGTGATCGACAGCTTCCTCACCATCACCCAGCAGGAGCCGCGGCTTTCGGCGGGCTGGACCTGCCTGGCCTGGCTGCAACTGCTCGATAACCAGCCCCAGGTGGCCCTGCGCTCGGCCCGCAACGCCGTGAAGCTCAATCCCCAGGACCCCCAGGCGCGGATCAACCTCAGCCTGGCGATGCTGGAAACCAACGCCAAAGGCGTGCGCGAACACATCGAGTGGGTGCTGCGCGTGCGGGCGATGGCACCGGAACTGGCCGAAGAGCTGGATGGCTCGATTGCGGATGGCCTGGCCCGCCGCCCCGACTGGCAGGCCCTGCAGAAGGTGCAGGCTTGGCTCAAGGGTTGAACCCACCCAGCAGCGATCCAAGGCCGATCCTGCTGCTGAGCAACGGCCATGGCGAAGACCTCAGCGGCGCCCTGATCGGCCAAGCCCTGCAACAGCGAGGCCTGGCGGTAGAAGCGCTGCCTCTGGTGGGCCATGGCCGCGCCTACAGCCAGGCGGGGATCCGTGTGCGGGGGCGCACCCGTGAATACAGCACCGGCGGGCTGGGCTACACGAGCCTGCTGGGCCGCATCACCGAGGTGGTGCAAGGGCAGATCCTCTATCTGCTCAGCCGGCTGCTGCTGCTGCTCCGCATCGCCCGCCGCTACCAGCTGATCGTGGTGGTGGGCGATGTGATCCCAGTGGTGGCGGCATGGTTGAGCCGGCGCCCCCAAGCGGTGTATCTCGTGGCCTACTCCAGCCACTACGAAGGCAAGCTTCGCCTGCCCTGGCCTAGTGCCCCGTGCCTGCGCGGGCGATGCACCCGGGCGATCTACAGCCGCGACGCCCTCACCGCCGCCGACCTCACCGGCCAGCTGCAGCGACCGGTGTATTTTCTGGGCAATCCCTTTTTTGATGGGGCCCTGACCCCCAGCGAGCGGCTGCAAGGTGCACCCCAGCAACGGCTCGGCCTGCTGCCGGGCAGCCGTCTGCCGGAAGCGCTGCACAACCTCGAGCTGATGCTGCGGGTGTTGGAGCGCCTGCCGGAAGCCCTCAGGCCTGCGCAGCGCCTGGGGCTCCATGCCGCCTTGGTGGGCAAACTCACGCCGCAAGAGGTGGCGCCATTGGCCAGCCGGCTGGGCTGGAAGCTGCAACTGGAGGGCGAGGAACGCTGCTGCCTGCAGCGGGGCCCGCTGCTCTTGCAGTTGGAGTGGGGCCGCTTTGCGGCTGTGGTGCAGCAGTGCGACCTGCTGCTTTCCATGACCGGCACCGCCGCTGAGCAATGCGTGGGGCTGGGAAAACCGGTGCTGCAGCTGGTGGGCGAGGGCCCCCAATTCACCGCAAATTTCGCCGAGGCCCAACGCCGGCTGCTGGGGCCAGGCCTGTTCTGTGCCGGAGGCGAACCGGGCAGCGATGCGCAGCTCGATGCCACGGCCGAACTGCTGGAGCAGCTGCTGGAGCGACTGCTTCAAGATTCCAGCTGGCGGGCCGCGCTGCAACAACTCGGGCGCGAACGCATCGGCAGCGGCGGTGGTGCCGCCAGGATGGCCGCCGATCTGAACACCCGCCTGGATGGCTGAACCCACCGCCAGCAGCATCCCCCTCGGCCAACGCCTGAAGGGCTGGATCGACACCCTGCTGGTGGTGGATGTGTTTGTGGTGATCGCCGGGGCGATCTGGTTTGGCGTGGCCGTGCTCTGCCACAGCCGCGGCATCGAGACACCGCTGGATTGGTTTCAGCGGCTGTGGGAGCCGCTGTTTACCCCGGCGATCGGGCTACTGATGGGGGCCGCGATTCTCAGCGGTGTGCTCGGCTGGGCGCTCAACTGGTGGCAGAAGCGAGTGCAGCGCTGAGCTCGCCGTAGCGGAAGGAAAAGCCTTGCTGCTCCAGGCGCTTGGGCAGCACCTTCTGGCCCTCCAGCACCACCTTGGCGCCATCGCCCAGCAACAGCTGCAGCAGGGGCCCTGGCACCGGCAGCAGGCTGGGGCGCCCGAGGCAACGGCCCAGGGCGGCAGCGAAGGAGGCCATGCTGCAAGGCTGCGGCGCCACAGCGTTGTACACACCGCTGTAGGCGCCATCGGCGAGGGCGGTGCTGATCAGCTGGCAGAGGTCGGGGCGGGCGATCCAGCTCATCCACTGCTGGCCATCGCCGATGGGCCCGCCGAAGCCCATGCGGAACACCGGCAGCATCTTGCCGAGGGCACCGCCATCGCCGCCGAGCACAATGCCGATGCGCAGGATCACCACGCGGCAGAAGGCTGCTGCGGCCTGAGCTTCCTGCTCCCAGGCCACACACAGCCGGCCGAGCACATCGGTGCCTGCGGGGCTGGATTCGCTGAACTCCTGGCTGGTGCTGGTGCCGTAGTAGCCGATGGCCGAGCCATTGATCAGCACGCCTGGACGCTGCTCCTCCGGCAGAGCGGCCATGGCCGCCACCAGGGCACGGGTGGTGTCGATGCGGCTGCGGTGGAGCAGCTGCAGGTGCTGCGGCGTCCAGCGCTTCTCGGCGATCGGCTCACCAGCCAGGTTCACCACCGCCTCAGCCTTGGCGAGGGCCTGCTGCAAAGGCGGTTGCTGCCAGCTGGCGGGGTTGGAGGGATCAGCCTGGAGCCGCTGCAGCTGCGGATGCTGCACAGCAGGCAGCGGTTGCGGGGCACGGCTCACCAGGGTGAGGCTGTGGCCGCCCTCCAGCAACTGGGGCACCAGGGCGCGGCCCACAAAGCCGCTGCAGCCCACCAACAGAATCCGCACGCGCTCAGCTCACGATCACCGGCCAACGCTAGGGATGGGCGCTGCCCACCAGGCCGAGGCGCCGCGCCAGGGGGCTGAGCAGCGAGCCCTGCAGCACCAGGCCCAGCAGCACCACCGCCAGCGCAAAGGCGGGCATCGCATCACCCCAGGGCAGATCAGAAGCGGCGGCCTGGAGGGCGATAGCCACCGGCACCGCCCCGCGCAAGCCCGCCAATGCCGTGAACTGGCAATCAGCTCGGCTGAAGCCCGAGCGCAGCAGCAACAGCTCCACCACCAACCAACGCACCAGCAGCAGCACCAACAGGAGCACCAGCGCCGTGGGCAGTAGCTCCACCACATCGGTGGGTTGCACCACCAGGCCCAGGCAGAGAAACAGCATCAATTCCGCCAACTTGGCAAAGCCGGCCTGACTGGCCTCCAGCTGCTCTTGATCCACCTCCTCGCTATTGCCGAGCACCAGACCCATCACATAAGCCGCGAGCAGGGGACTTGCACCCACCAGGCTGCTGCCGCCTGCGATCAGCATCAGCGCCGCCAGGGCCATCACCGTGACCTGGCTGAGGTTGAGGCGCTGGCGGCGGCGGCCCAGCAGCAGCACAGCGGCCTTACCGCCCAGAAAACCCACAAAGGCCCCCAACAAGAACTGCCGCACCACCTCCACGAGCAGGGGAGCAATGGCTGTGTCGTGGCTGTGGGGCAGCGCAATCGCCAAGCCGGCCAGCACCACCGCGATGGGGTCATTGAAGCCCGATTCGCACTCGAGCAGATCAAGCAGGCGCTGAGGCAGGCGCTGCCGCAGCGGCCTGAGCAGGCTCAGCACGGCGGAAGCATCGGTGCTGCAAAACATCGCGCCGATGAACAGGGCGCCTGCCACCCCCAACGGGTGATGCCGCCACGGAAGGTGCTGAGTGAGCGCCACCACAAGGGCCAACGCTCCGGCCGTGAGCAGGGAACCAAGGGTGGCCAGCCGTATCGAGGGCACGAGCACCTGCCGCATCTGCTGCCAGTTGGCCGCAAGCCCCCCGAAAAACAGCACCAACACCAACGCCACCTGGGCCAACTGATCGGCCTGGGCCAGGTTGAGCAACGCCGCCGGCTGATCGGGTCCGGCGTTGATGTTGTTGTCGATCAGCAAACCGAGCACCAGCACCAGCAGGATGCCGGGCATGCGGATCTGGGAGGCGATGTCGTCGAGGAAGAGGGCGAGCAGCAGCAGGCCGCCGAAGAGCACCAGCAGCAGAGCCAGGCTGGGGGGCACAAAACCAGGAGCGAGGAGCGGGCTCTAGCCTGCCTGGGAGCACGCCACAACGCCATGGCTGAAACGCCCGCGGCAGCACCCGAAGCCGCCGCCAAGAGCACCATCAAGAAGGGCAGTCTGGTGAAGGTGAACCGCAGCGCTTACGCCAATAGCCTCGAAGCGCAGGCGAGCGACACCGTGGCGCCCGCTTACATCTTTGAAGGCCCCGCCGAGGTGCTGGTGATCAAAGGCGATTACGCCCAGCTCCGCTTCCGCAGGCCGGTGCCGGATGTGTGGCTGCGGACGGATCAGCTGGAGAGCGTCTAGATCTCCAAACGCCGCCGCTCCTCCTGCAGGCGCGTGCGGCGTTGCTTGGCTTCGCGCAGCATCTCGCGGCCGTCGCGGAGGTAGCTATCCACGTAGCCCATGGTGTATCGCTCCAGTTCCGTAAGCGCGTCTTGCACCTGGGAGAGGCAGTGATACACGCTCAGGCTGAAGCCCTGGGCTGAGGCGGGGGCCGCCATCGAGCGATACAGCGCGTCCACCTTCTCCAGCTTCGCCTGGCTCTGCTCAAGGAAGGTGCAGAAGCTTTCCATCAGCTGATCGTCGTAGGGATCGGCGGAGAGGGCGCGCAGCTGGGCCGGGAAGGGATTGATCACCTGGGCCAGCAGGCGATCGATCGGGGCGTATACCGTCTGCAGCCAAGCGAGCAGCTCGGCATCGCCGCGGGCAGCCTGGGCTGTGGCCTTGCGGGCAGCGCGGCCTGCGGCGGCGGAGCGTGCCGAGCGGGCGGAGCCTGCTGTTGTGAGGGGATGGGCGCGGTCATGGGCAGCACGCCTTTCGGCATCGCCCAGCACTTCCCAGGCCGCATTGAGCTCCAGGATTCGATGCTCGTCCCCCCCCGCATCAGGGTGGTGCTGCTTCACCAGAGCGCGGTAGGCAGCCTTGATCTCAGCCCCACTGGCCGAGGCGGCCACCCCAAGTACCTGATACGGGTCGCGAGCAGAAGAAGACCTGGGCAAGAGCAGGCAAAGGCAAGCCACATCCTCGCGCCCGAGAACGGGCACCGGTACCCGGCCTGAAGCGTGGCCACAAAAAAGCCCCCCGCCGAAGCGGGAGGCTTGAGTTTTTGGTGTGTGAGTGTGCGCGAGGACGCGCGTGAGGAGTGAGCGGATCAGACGATCAGAACTTGAAGCCCACCTGAACCAGGCCACCGAAGGCGTTGAAGGTTTCGCCTTTGGGGGTGTTCTGACCAGCGGGGCGGCTCAGGTAGATCAGAGCGGGTGTCACGCTGATGTTGTCGGTGACTTGGAAGTTGTACCACCACTCCCAGGCGTAGTTGCCGTCGTAGGGGGTGCTGCCGTCGAAGGTGGAGGTGGTGAAGGGCGACTGACCCACACCCATACCAGCAGAGTTGCCGTCGACAAAGACGTCATCCCACTGCAGGCCCACCATCCAGGACTGAGCGTTCTTGGTGTTGATGGCTACTTCGTATCCATCGGTGAAGGTGGTGATCCCCCAGCCGGCACTGATGGAAGGCACCCAGCCGCTCTCAGAGGGCTGCCAGTAACCGTTGATAGCGAAGCTATTGGTGGCAGCGCTGCTGCCAAGTTCAGCACACTTGGTCTTGGAGTTGTCGTAGGTGTACTGCGTGCCAGAGCGAATGTTGGTGCCGCACTGGCCGTAGCGATAAGCACCGGTCAGGGCCCAACCCTTACCAGCACCACCGAGCTGAGCCAGGAAGGATCCAGCCGAGTTATCGGTCATGATGCCGCCCTCGTCAGGGTTGCCTTTCTGAGCGTTCTTCGCCACATAGTTCACAGCAGCGGCAAGATAGGGATTACCCTTCTTCACCTTTTGCTTCCAAACCAGACCCACACCAGAGCCGGTTTCCTTGTTGTAGGTACCGGAGGTGCCGTAGGTGCCGTAGAGGAAGTCGGTGATGTACGACTTGTAGGCGGAGGGAGTGATCGCCAGCATCTCGGTGTTACGAACACGAGCACCAAGGGTCGCCTTCAGTTCGTTACCGACCGGGAAGGTGTAGTACAGACGGTCAATGTCGACCACATTGGGTCCAGCCTCAGACTCGAACGACTTATCGAGCTTGGTGGAGCGGTACTGACCGCCGTCAAAGGCTGAGTTGGCGTAGTTACCGGCGCGCAGACGGGTGCGCAGCAGGTCCTTACCGGTGAAGCTGGTGTCGAAGTTCAGACGAACTTGGTAGTTGAACACCATGGCGTCGAGCAGGCTCTCACCATCCAGGCCGGGGCCGGTGTTGCCGTTCTTGGCCGAACCGCCGTAGGTGTAGGCACCGATGTCAAAGGTGGCTTCACCCTTGAGCTTGGTGGTGGTGGAGAACTGGGTGGCTTCCAGCTCAGCAACCTTGGCCTCGAGGCCATCCACGCGGCCCTTCAGAACGGCGAGTTCCTTTTCGAACTCCTTCATCAGGCGCTTCAGCTCGTCGGTCACTTCAGTGATCCGGTCGAGGCAAGCGTTCAGCAGGGCGGCCGCTTCAAAACGGGTCATCGCACGGCTGCCGCGGTAGGTGCCGTTGGGGTAGCCGGCCACACAGCCGTAGCGCTCGATCAGGTTGCTCAGAGCCTGATAAGCCCAGTCGGTGGGCTGCACATCGGAGAACTGGGTGATCGAAGTCACCTGCTCCTCAGAGCCGTACTGGCTGACGCCAGCGATGTTGAGTTCAGAGGCAGATGCAGCCACGGGAGCCATCAGGCCCAGGGCAGCAGGTGCCAGAAGAAGCTTCTGGAACAGTTTCATGGTCCTCACACCAATTGAGGGAATTCCTGAACCAAGGCACAGGAATGGGCCGACGTTACCGGTGAGATGACACCGCAAAACCGGTGCGGAACACCATCAGATGTGCCCTGCGCTACAACTCCTGATGATGGCTTGACAAGAAAAAAGCCCTGGCCGAAGCCAGGGCTGATCACGAGGAATGAGGACTGTGTGAGGAAAGAGCTCGAAAAGTGTGAGAAACGAGCTCTGTTTGAGATCAAACGATCAGAACTTGAAGGTGGTCTTGACGATACCACCGAAGTTGTTGAGAGGAGCGCTGTCGTTCTTACGACCGTTGTCCAGCCAACCGAGGTGACCCAGGGGGTTGGAGAGGTAGTAAAGGGCGGGGGTCACGCTGATGTTGTCGGTGACCTGGAACTTGTACCACCATTCCCAAGCCCAGTTGCCGTCCTTGGGCGAGTCGCCGCAGATCGCATTGCGGCCCTTGTTGAGGTTGCCGCAGGCGGTCAGGAAGGTGGGCTGACCCAGAGCCATACCCAGGGCGTTGCCCTTGATGAAAGCGTCGTCCCACTGAAGACCGACATACCAGCTGTTGGCAGTCGCGCCGTCGAAGTCGAAGGCGTTGTCATCGGTGCTGTAACCGGTGATGCCCCAGCCAGCACTGATGGAGGGGATAAAGCCGCTCTCAGAGGGCTGCCAATAGGCGCTCACTGCAACAGAGTTGTTGCTGCCGGAAGCCACACCCAGAAGAACGGAGGCGGGGGTACCAGAGGCAGGGCCTACACCGTTGCCGTAGTTGTAAGCAACAGCTGCTCCGAAGTTGTTACCCGCGTAGCCAATCTGAGCGGTGAAGGTCTGGTTGGCACCATCGGTACCGATGCCACCCTCGTTGGGATCACCAATCTGAGCGTTAGAAGACACGTAGTTGAGGCTGAAGCTCCAACCGTTGTCCTGGTACCACACACCAGCACCAGCACCCAGGTTCAGGCTGTAGGTACCAGGGGAGCCGGCATAGGTGAAGACGTCGAGGACGGTGTCAGCGGGATACACGCTGGGCCACATAGCCAGCATGTCGTCCTGACGGACACGGCCACCGAAGGTAACGGTGACTTTATCGCCAACGGGGAACTGGTAGAAGAGGCGGTTGATGCCTACGGTGTTACCACCGGGAACTTCACCTTCCTGGAAGGCCACTTCCAGAGCGTTCAGAGCGGTGTTGGCGCCGTTAGCGCCAACAGGCTGACCGCTCCAAGGAGAGGCTCCAAAGTTACCGGCACGCAGGGTGGTGCGCAGCAGGTCCTTACCGGTGAAGCTGGTGTCGAAGTTCAGACGAACGTCATAAGCAAAGGCGGCAGCACCAGTGCCGGCCTTGGCATCGTCAACGATGCGGCTGTTGCTACCGCCGTAGGCGTTACCGCCCAGCACGAAGGTGGCAATACCCTTCAGCTTGGTGGTGGTGGAGAACTGGGTGGCTTCCAGCTCAGCAACCTTGGCCTCGAGGCCATCCACGCGGCCCTTCAGTACGGCGAGTTCCTTTTCGAACTCCTTCATCAGGCGCTTTAGCTCGTCGGTCACTTCAGTGATCCGGTCGAGGCAAGCGTTCAGCAGGGCGGCCGCTTCAAAGCGGGTCATCGCACGGCTGCCGCGGTAGGTGCCGTTGGGGTAGCCGGCCACACAGCCGTAGCGCTCGATCAGGTTGCTCAGAGCCTGATAAGCCCAG